>NZ_CBTY010000010.1 GCF_000723185.1 Candidatus Nitrosotenuis uzonensis | reverse complement strand
TTAGTTAATACAATCTTTAAATCCATTTAGAAACGATTCGTAACCAAAATTTTTCTTTATAAACTCCCTCATGCCTGAGGGTAAATTACGTTTTTCAATTATATTTTTGAGATTTTCATATATTTCATCTTCAGATCGTGAATTAAGTATTGGAAGTTTTTTTTCAATTTCTGTTTTTGGTTTAACAAATGATATTACTGGTTTGTTACAAGCTAAAGCTTCTAATTCGGTAGTACCAATTGTGCCATAATTTAGATTACCAATAACTGCAGTGTGTTTATTAAAGAGTTCATTAAGTACGGGTTTACTCGCAACAAAATTATAGAAAATAACGTTTTTTTCTATTCCCAAATAATTAACCAGATCGTGTGTTTGTTTTACATCAGAACCATAATCTAAGCAAAACAGTTTTGCATCATATGACTTGATTAGCTTTGCAAAAAGTCTTAATAATTTATCAGTCCCTTTTTCTTTAAAATCTAACCTAGATGCTAAAAAAAAATCTGGTATTGGGTTTTTAGATGAATTATTGGGTTTGAAAGTTTCCGTATCTATGATTACACTTGTTTCATATCTTTTTGCATTTATCCTCAGAGTTCTGAGGTTATCGGTATAAGCATGAGCAAAAATAGCCGTTGTGTTTTTTAGTGCCTTTCGAATCATTTTCCCTCTATAATTATTTTCGAATGCATGAATGTCGATATCGCTTCCAAATGGTCTGATTGCAAATGGTTTTTTTGCAAGAAGAGCAGAAATTGCTCCAACACAATCAGTAAATACAAAATCATAATTCTTTAAATCATTTACATAATAGCGAATTTGTTTTTTAATGTAATATTGTTTATCAAAATATTTAGTTATTAATTTATCTAGAAAAGAATAATTAATTGGTTTTTCTATTACCCAAGAGGGCATCTTCCATTTATTAATGTTGATTGCTTGATCAAAAATTTTTTTTGCTTCAATTATGTTACTTTTCATTATTTTTTGTGGAATTTTGATGGGAATATCGTCCCACGCGGGATGATCTAAAAATGGATGATTGTAATCTTGTAATAATAAATCTACTTCTATGTTAGATTTTTTTCTTAGAAATTTAGTGATAACATAGTTCATTTGAGCTCCATTACCAAAAAAAACAATTTTTTTCATTTAAATCACTTAGCATGAGGTATTATTTTTCTAGATTTTGAAAACTTCATGATATAATTTTATCTTTTATTCTTACGATACCAATTAACATATCTTTGTATTCCAATTTCCACTGAAATTTGAGGTACAAAACCAAAAGCGTTTTTTGCTTTTTCATACGACAAAACCATCCTTCTTAAATCTCCAGGCAATTTATCAACATATTTGACTTCTACATTTTTTCCAGTGATTTTTGATATTAATTGAAGTACTTTGTTAACTGAAGTTTCAACATTAGTTGATAAAAGAAACATTTCCCCTCCGTACTTTTCAGATTCAGCTCCCAAAATAAGAGCTCTGACCACATCATCTACATGAATTAAATCGCGTGTTTGTTCACCGTCCCAATTTATTATAGGATTTCTACCACTTTCAATGTCTTCTACCAGCTGAGGAATTAGTGGCTTCCATCCCAACCTTAAGTTTGGGCGTTGTCTTTCCCCATACACTGTTGCTAGTCTGAAGGTTATCGTGTGCAGTCCGTGTATTTCATGATAAATTTTAGCATAATTTTCCCCAACTAATTTATTGGCATCGTATGGAGTTTTACAGTCATCTTGGTGGTCTTCGGTAACTGGAAGAAATTTTGGATCTCCACATATTCCACTATTACTTGTATAGATAACCTTAGATCTTTTCTTTTTTGCAAATTCTAACACATTCAAGGTTCCTAATACATTAACTTCCATATTTCGAACAGGGTTCTGCAAGCTAAAAGACCTAGGATGAGTGGCTAAATGAAATATAACATCAGGATTGGTATCTGATAATGTTTCCCAACTACCAGATATATCAAAATCAATAATCTTGATCTTATCCTTGACTGAACGTAAATTTTCTTGATTCCCATTTGAAAAATCATCTAAAACTGTTACTTTTTTTCCATCTTCTACAAGCTTATCTACTAAATGAGAGCCAACAAAGCCACTACCGCCTGTAACAAAAACTTGATTCATTCTAATCGTTTTGAATGGATTTATTAGACTTAATTAAACTATGTCTCTATCGAAATTAGTAAAATGAGTAAATATCAACTAATATTTTCTAATTTCTAATAAAATTGCTTTGAACAAATCCCTAGTAGACCTATCAATAATTAGAGTAATCCCAAAATAAATTATCCCTCCAACTACTAGAACTGGGATTAATTGAGGTAGAAACTCAAATATCTCGATATTATACTTGACATAATTTGTTAAAAGATACCACGATACGGTACTTCCTACAAATGCTGCGGCAGAATACTTTAACATTGAAAAATATGGCATGTTTATAGAAAATTGCCTTTTCACAGCTACTATGCCATATACCGTAAATGGCAAAGTAACTATAAATAAAATTAATGACCATATTGAAACTTTTTCAACCTCATTCATGCCAGAATTCGATGACATCAAAAGAAAAATTGTCAAAAGTCCAATGTACAATATGGAAAAAACATATTGAAGTGTTGGAAGGTAAAACAACTTGCTTTTAAGATAGAGTTTGAATGATGCACTCTTGTCTACATCTATTGTTTCATACGCACCTATAATATTAAAGAAATTATTCATTAAAACATATGCCAATGTTCTAAAGGAGAGAAAATATACAATCAGAGTGCCTTCAATGTATAGTGGGTTTAGTATATGGAGTGCTGGCTTTGCAAAGACAATAGAACCTGCTAAAATCGGAATTGCAAAATATAATAGCCTTTCAAGATTCCTTTCTGCAAATTCTTTTTGTTTTGTGGCAATAAGTTTGGGGTATATTGCCTGAGAGATCTGGCCAGAATGTGAAACCACGTTTGATATTGCCATTGCAACACCCCAAAATGCAAGCCCTACCAGAGAATTTACCAATAGTGAGTATAACAATACATCAAGATGATAAATAAATGCAGAACCATTTGTGTACAAGGGCAGCCATGAAAGTCTTAGCCAGAATTTTATCATAGTTTTTTTGAATTCGGTGGCAAGTAATGGTGCTATCATTATTAATAGAATTATTGTTTTTATCAAACTAGCTAAAATGGTTGCAACTATAGCACCGATTAGATTTAATCCAGAAACATAAACAAACAAAAATCCAAAAGGGAGTTTGGATGTCTCAAAAGCTATTATTCCATACGACACACCATGCGGTTTATGGCTTAAGGCAATAAAACTCAAAGTATTATTTAAAAACGTTAAAGGAACTAGAATTGATGCTAATAGTACAGCAAACAAATCTGTTTTAAGAGAATTTGAGATGCTAACAGCAATTAGAAGATAAGCAAAAAAACCACCAATTGAGAATAATCCACTTGTTAAGATTGATGTCTTTGCAACTTGTTCACCTCTTGCAACTTGTCTTGAGGTCCAATACGAGATGATTGGTTCAACAATTATTACATAGGAGATTAAACTTCCTATAAGGGTCCATAACCCAAGTTCTTCCTGAGGTAATTTTCTAGTTACAATTATTGTGAATATTATACCAGTTATTACGCCAACTATTCCTACCACAAATGCAATCAGACCCGAATATGTGACTCTAATATTGCTCAAACTACTAGCTCGTTTTATATTGAATTAATAAAAGATATCGAAACATTGTTTTTCTAAAGTTAAGGACTAGTTCCAATTCGAAATTCTTCCCTTCTTACTTTGTTGTAATACATATTGAATGTAAAAGACCTCAAAAGATAGCAAATCCCAAAGTTTGTTTATGATTGGATAAATTATTTCAGATTCATTAGAGGAGCTTATTTTATTTAATGAGTCTTTTATCCATTTTTTATTTATCCAGTCATCCCTTACCAGATAACCATCCAACAAAAAGTTCTCACACCTTTCTCTTAAACCACGTTCCCAAACGATTGTAGGTCTCATCCCCCAGCCTTGTTTGGGCTTTTCGTAAATCCTTTTTGGAGCTCCAAGCCTTTTGAGAATATCTCGGAGAATGATCTTTGATGTATTACTTGTAATTTTAAACTTGGTTGGAATGTGTGGTGCAAAGTCAAGCATGTTTTTTTCAAGAAATGGGGAAAATACTTTTACACCTTCAGATTTTGCAAATATCAAATCAACATAATTAAAATCAAAACGCAGCTTGTAATTAAAATCAGCAAGAAAAATCTGTTTTATAAACGGCAGATTGTTTGAAAATGTTGGCTCAAAAAATTTTATAATATCATCATTGGTGTAAACAAGCTTTCCATCTTTTTTAAATTTTGGTCCAAACATACGTAGTTGATTTTGAACAAAATCTCTTGGTCTTGAAAACACATATTTTTTAGCTCGGAAAAATGAAGTTAGTGGTTTGCTTTTCAGATATTTTACATACCTAAAGTAATATCCGCCAAATAGTTCATCACCACCCTCACCGCTAAGAGTTGTCTTTGCACCAAGTTCTCTTACTGTTTTGAAGTTGTAATATGGCCAGAGATTACTTTTTGGGGAACCAAACTTCCAAACAAGTGTCGGTAGATCTTTTGTAACATCATCCAGAACAATTTCCTTGTAATCACAATTTGTTAGATTGGCAACAAGACGTGCGTCAGAAAATTCATCATCTGAATCATTAAACCCTATACAAAATAGTTTTAGTGAAACTTTTTCATTTTTAGCTAACAGTAAGGAATTTAATGATGAATCAGTACCTCCTGAAAGTCCTATTGCAACATTTTTTGCTGATATTTTAGATATGTTTTCTCTAAGTAGTTTTTCTGTGTTGTTAACACAAAATTCATAGGTCATGTTTTTATCAGTAAAATTTGCAGGTCTAAGTGACTGTGTATCGGGAATTACTTTAGTTCCTTTTATGATGCCCCTATATGTTGGGTTGTAGCGTATAGAGAGCATCATGAATAATGGAAATTTGTCTAATTTGGGAGTAAACATGAAACATATTGATTTGACTTCTAAATATAAAAAATGGTTATTTGTTTATACCATATTATTAATTGATTTTAGTCTTTGTGATGTTTGTTTTTGTTTAAAACAGTTATAGATTTTCATTATTTTCTCTGTAAATAATACTGGTGAGTGATATTTTGTTAACCACTCATATCCTTTGTTTCCAATTTCTTTTCTAAATTCATTATTTGTCAATTTAGTAAGAGAGATACAGATGTCTTTTGAAGAAAATGCATTCACAACTGGTGGTGATTCTCCGTAAACATCACGATATTGTTTTTCATTTGCAAATGCTAGTAACGGTTTTTTACATGAAAATGTTTCCCATCCAATTGAACCCAATGCTCCTAAGACAAATTGATCTGCTATAACGTCTGACTGGTTATAATACTTCAATAGTTGAGAAGCATTCAAAGGACCATCAATAAACTCAACTTTGTCTTCTATTGACAAGTTTTTTACCATTTCATGAATCTTGTGGGAATCGATTCCTCTATCAACTATAATTAGATTTGATTCTGGATAATTTTTTACAAATTCAGCATATCCTTTAATTAGTTTATCATTTCCTTTTAGTCTAAATTCTAAGTTTGCTGGATGAAAAATTGTGAATTTTTTATTATTGGCTTTATTACTGTAAGCCCTAAAAAATGTTGTATCCCATAGTGGTGCAATAAATATACCATTGTATAACTTTAGTTTAGAGAACAACGGTAGATGATCAGGCTGAAAGAATAGAACCGCTTTTGCTTTTCTATATGCCCTTCTAAGAAGAAAGCCTCTGAGTGTTTTTGATTGAGCCATCTCCCGAAAATCGCTTCCTTGTGTATGCGCAAGAAATGGTTTGCCTGAGAAATAAGCAAAAATTGGAAATTCTACATATGCATGTATTAGATCATATTTTTTCTCTCTCATTTTTCGTATAACATCTAATTTCCAACTAGATTTTGATTTATCAAAAAAAGATATCCAATCTGGATACTGATTATTTAGTGTTGGATCAAAACGTAATGGATCAGATCCTTTTGGGGGGTTTTTTTCAATCAACAACTCAACATCAAGACCTGTTTTTCGTAAATGTCGGCAAATTACATAACCAAGATTTGCCATATTCCCGGCGTGAAGAACTTTCATATTGTTACCTTTGTATAATCAAGTATTCTCTCTGAATACCGCCCCATTTTCTCTTGTAACGCAAAATACCCACTTCTTTCATACTTTGAGGATTCGGATTTACTCCTGAAAAATCATAAAATTTTTGCTTGTTTACCATACCCCATTCAATAATTTTCCATTTCAAAAGATCTTGTGAGTATAGCTTCTCTGTTGCATCTAATTTGGTTCTAGCTATGCCCCATTCATTTATGTATTTATTAAAAAAAGAAAATGTAATACCACCGATTATTTCGTTATCTTTTTTTGCAAGATATCCACCAAAGCCTATTGGCTTTAACAACTTCCATAGTTCAACGGTATCTTCAAGATCATATTCCTTATTACCATTTTCTAAACGATGTTGATTAAGAATTTTATGATAATCTATTATTGTAGAATCAGTAATTTCAAAAACTTTAACGCCTCTTTCTTCAGCTCGCTCTATATTTTTTCTAACGCTTTTTTTATCCATGTTTGCCAAAATCGATTCTCTTGGTTGTCTTAAATCAATAATAAAGGTACTCCATTTTTGGAATTGTAAACTTGGCATTCTAAATTCTGTACCCAACAGAGGATGGGTTGTACCATCTAGCTTTTTGTAATTGTTAGCTAAATATTTCAAGAATGAGTTTACAATCATTGGGTTTTGTTCCAAGAGAATTACAGGGCCATAAATCCATCTTATCTTTAGTTTGTTAAAAACTAGTTTTGTTAAGCGAGAAAATTTACCAAGCTTTTTCCTTTGTATTTCAAATAGAATTGTTTGAGAAACGATATTTCCATTTGAATTAATCATTGATAAAAACAGTGGTTTCCATCCAAGTCTGCTTTTTGCATATTGAGCATATTCTGGTGTGTTAAAGATATTCCCTAGATCTGATTTTAGAAGATTTTGGTTCCAATCAGTTGGACTTTCTTCTTGTAGACGAAATTCAAGATTTATGTTTGTTTCCAACAGTTACCACTTTTATCAATAGCTTAGAATATAACCACATTAAATTTAATTCACTATTGGAGTAGAAACTGGTGAACTATGAGATTATCTATTTTACAATATTTGATTTGTCCGGTCTGTAAAAGTAATTTATCAGTAAAGGGAAAAACCATTCAAAATGAAATTAAATCAGGAAGTTTAATCTGCAAAAATCGCCATAAATTCTATATTGAAAAAGGAATACCTAAGATGATTGTAGACAAAAGCAGTGGTTTTTCAGTTACAGAGAAAGCCTTTTCTAAAAAATGGTCAAAATATTACACAGATTTTCAGTCAAAGAAGTGGTATGATTTTACTGAAAAATGGTTCCTTGAGAGATTTGGGTGGAAGAATGTTTCAGAATTTAACAAGTTTTTATCTTCTAAAAAATTTATTTTAGATGCAGGTACAGGTATAGGCAACAGCGCAAAACGATTTTCAGCAAATCCAAAATCACAGGTTTTTGCAATCGATGCTAGTGATAGTATATTTTTTGCACAAAAAAAATATGGTTCAATTCCTAATGTTCATTTTATTCAAGCAGATATTTTACAACTCCCATTTAAAAAGAATTTTTTTGATTTTATTTGCTCAGATCAGGTCTTGCATCACACAAAAAGTACAAGGCTAGCATTCAAAAAACTTGTAAATCATCTAAAAAAGAAAGGTGTTCTTTCTGTTTACGTATATAGGAAAAAAGGTCCTCTCAGAGAGTTTGCAGATGATTTCATTCGTGAGAAGACTACAAGAATGTCTGAAAAAGATTGTTTGAGGTTTTCAGAAGACATGTCAATGTTAGGAAGAGAACTTTCAAAATTGAAAAAAACAATTTCTATAAAACGTGATATTCCAATATTAAATATAAAGGCAGGCAAGTATGACGTACAGAGATTTTTTTATTGGAATTTTATCAAATGTTTTTGGGATCAGGAAAATGATTTTAAAAGAAGTGTAGGAGTAAACTTTGATTGGTATTTTCCCAAATTTGCTTGGAGGCATACCCCTGATGAGGTTAAAAAGTGGCACAAGCAGTTTGGTCTGAATATAATTCATTTTCAAGAAATTGAAAGTGGTATTAGTACAAATGGAATGAAAAAATAAATTGATTAGATTTAAAGAAACAAAATGAAGATTTGTATTTTCCCAAATGATCCTTTGCTAGCATATTATAAAAAAGGAGAGATAAAATCGCGTTACTTTAATCCAAAAAATGTCTTTGATGAAATTCATGTTATCAGCTTGTTTGATTCCGATATTGAGGAAGAAAAAGTAAAAAGCATGGCAGGCAATGCAGATTTAAAAATTCATGTAGTTGGGAAAACCACCCTACTTAATTACAAAAAAAAGAAAGATGTTGTAAAAAAAATTGTAAAAAAAATAAGTCCCGATGTTATAAGATCATATAATCCCCTGCTTCAGGGATGGATAGCTGTAAAAGTTGGAAAAGAGCTTAACATACCTGTTATAATTTCACTAATGGGGGATTATGACAGGGATCTTAGATATTTTGCAAAAAAGAACAAGGATTGGCAATCGTATCTAAAACTGAGCTATTCTAGAAGGGCATTAGAATCATTTAGCATAAAAAATGCAGATGAAATAATTATAATTTACGAATTTATTCGCAATTATGCAAAAAAGATGGGAGCAAAAAACATCAACCTCATCTACAACAGAGTTGATCTGACCAGATTCTCACCTGACGTACCGCCTGCCTTTAAAGAATCAAAACCTGTTATAATTTGCGTTGGTCGCCTAATGAAGGAAAAAAACCAGGAGTGTCTTGTAAGGGCTATAAAAGATCTTGATGTAATTTTGCTGTTGGTTGGTGATGGTCCAGAATATGAAAGGCTAAAAAGTCTAGTGGGCGAACTTGGATTGCAAGACAAAGTAAGATTCGAGAGGTCCATCCCAAATAATGATATAAACAAGTTTTATGCAGCCTCCAATGTATTTGCACTGCCAATAAAGTACGGCGGTTTTGCAATTCCCGTCTTGGAGGCAGCGGCATCAGGACTTCCAGTCATCTTGCCAAAACAAGAGTTTGATTCCAATCCAGACTTGATAAACAAATTTGCAATGTTTATTGATAATAATCCTAGCGCGTTTGCTAGAGCAATAACAAAAGTTCTTTCTGATTCTGGTTTACGTGAAAAAATGATTAAAGCGGGTTTGGATGCAGTAAAAAAAATTCATGGTGATATCATGGAAGAAAGGGAAAAAGATCTCTACCTAAAGATTATCAAAAAGAATTGAAGTCATTTTTTGTGCTGCTCTTCCATTTCCAAATTCATTGTTTTTAGCTGATTTGATTTTTCTTGAAAGCATCTTTTTTGCAATTTGAAGAGTATTGGGTTTTATCTCTGAAACTAGGACGTTGGTATTTTGTCTGATTGTTTCAATCCATTCTGTGCTTTTTCGCAGTGTCATACATGGGGTGTTAAGCCAATAAGCCTCTTTTTGCAATCCACCCGAATCTGTCAATAATAGTTTTGATTTTGCCAGCATTGCAAGCATTGCGGAATATTTGAGGGGTTCTATCTCAGTGATGTTCTTTAGCGATATGCCGAATTTTTTTAGTTGTTTTTTTGTATGTGGGTGTACAGGAAATGTTACTGTATATCCAAGATTTGATATCTTGTTAGCAAGCTCAATGATTTTTTTAAATTTCATAGGATCTTCTATGTTATTTTTTCTATGAATTGTCATTAAAACATGATCTTCCTTTTTTATTTTGATTTTTAGTTTTTCCTTAAACAAAAGAAATACATCATACATTGTATCACCTGTCAGATAAGGAACTCCTAGAACAGATTCGCCTTTAAGATTCTTGAAGCAATTTTTTGTTGGCGCAAACAAATAGTTAGAACATGTATCAATTATTCTTCTGTTTACCTCCTCTTCTAGCTCAAAATCACCGCTTCGTGCACCGGCCTCTACATGAACCAGTTTCATATCACATCTGTTTGCACAAAGAGATGCGCCCAATGCAGATCTTGTATCTCCTGGGACTATAACAAAATCAGGCTTTATCTTCAAGAGTGGTTTTTCTAGCTTGCTAATAATTTCGGTAAGTTGTTGAGCAGATGTGCCTTTCTTTATTCCAAGATTAAGGTGTGGTTTTTTGATGTCAAGATCCTCAAAAAAGACCCGTGACATCTCATAGTCATAATGTTGTCCGGTATGAATTATGAAAATGTTGGCTTTTCTGCGTTTGAGTTCTTGAACTATGGGTTGAGACTTTATGATTTGTGGTCTAGTTCCCACTATAAGACAAACTTTCACAAATTTTGTGATATTGTCTTATCAATAATTATCATTTGTCAATTTTTGTTTTGAACTTAATTAAATAATGTCTTAAAGAAGAATAATCAAGATGCAAGAGCTGGCTTTTCAGAGAATTAAGCAAAAAATGCTATCAGTTGGCGTTAAGCGCTATTGGGGTGATGATTACGATGTTAGATTTTACTTAATATCAAAATTGAAGCATATAAAGAACAAACGTGTTTTGGATCTGGGTGGCGGTATAGGAGCAGTCAGCTCAGAATTAGACGCAAGCAATCTTATTGTAAATCTTGATCTTGCTATTGATGATTTAAAAATTTGTAAAAATTCTAATGGTTATCTAGAATTGATTTGTAGTTCTATGCTAGAGTTGCCTTTTCAGAATAATGAATTTGATGTAATAATATGTGCACATGTAATTGAAGAAATAAAAAATGTTGATCTGAATAAAAAAAATACAAAAACAAACAAAAACATTAACGAGTATCCTTCAGTAATGAATGCTTTTTCTGAGATGAATCGAATTTTAAAAAATGGTGGTATTCTATATTTGACTACTCCAAATAATTCGTATTATAAAACAACAAAATTTACTTTTGAAGAATTAAAACATGCATTAGAAAATTCTTTTTCAAAATTTTCAATTTTTTTGTTTAATACATATCCAAAAACAAGTAAAAAATTTCGTAAATTGAACATGGCAAACATATTCCCAAAAATTCGCTCTAAATTCGAATCAAAACAAAAAATACTTGATTCACTGATAGAACTTGCTACACCAGAAAAGATCAAAAGTGTTTCGTTTTATGTAGAGGCAACAAAAGATTAGCTTTCCAAAAACTTTTCCAAATTTTCTGATATCGTGTCCCAGCTAAAATTTTCTATTACATGATTTGCAAAAGTTTTAGTCATCTCATTTGAATTATCATTTAATGCGTTGATTATACAACTTGCATAGGATTTAGGTCTTGAGAGTCTGCAAGATATCCAAATTGTCCATTTTGCATCGATTTTGTTGTCTCAGAAACTTTTGTTGCAACTATTGGTTTACCACATGCACCATATTCCAACAGCTTTAATGGATGTGCTGCAGCATAGTACGGTTCGTTTGGAAACGAATCTACACACACGTCAGCGCACAAAATGTACTTTGGTATCTCGCTGCGTGGCTTTCGTCCAAGAAAGATAAAATTCTCAGACAGGCCTACCCTTCTTGCTTTTTCTTCCCAGTATTGTTTGGATTTTTTTGGATCCCTGTGGTCGCCGATTATCAGGTATTTTACATTTGGATGCTTTTTGATTACCATGCCAGCAGAGTCGATTATAATATTTAGGTCTTGAAGCGAGCCTGCAAAGACAACCAGTTTTTCTGCCCCTATGCTTTTTCGAAGCTCAGATATTTCTGACTCTGAATATCTTGAGGGATCAAACAGCTCCAAATCAACGCCGTTTGGGACATGAAAATTTTTTCCCATCAACACCTTGATTAACCAAGACATTCCTCAGATACTATGTTATAACGAGAATCTTGTCTGCTTCTTTGAATGATTTTTGTACAACATATTTTGGCCGAATCATCGAGTACATGTCTCTGCCGCTTCCATCAAGATCATTATTTGTTACTCTCTGATAGTCTTTATTTTGATTTGAAGAATCAGAAGTACATCCACCAACAGTTAATGCCAAACTAAGAGGCGTGGCTAGTAAATTCTTGTTAGTTATATCGTCATAGAGAAAAAGATTGACAGTAAAATTCCCACAGGATTTAGGTTCCCAAATTAATGAAGGACTAAATGATGATCCAGTAGATAGCGAGCCTCTAATCCATTGATCGTTTATAATGCCATTTGAACCACTTATTTGTACAGCATATGCAAAACTCTGTTCTGGGGATTGTAGGTTTTTCACATCAGCTACAATTTGTACTAGTTGATGAACGTTAATGGTGTTGACTGGATTTCCCGATAGAGTGTCAACTACTCTTGGATTTTGAAAGGATAGCAGACTGGTTTTTGACGTTACATCTCTCTGTGTGCTGTCACATGCTACCTCCATCATAGTTGAAATCTCCGCATCCTAGGAGCCGATGGTGATGGTATCAATGTTATCTCCAATTACGGCATTGAGATTGTATCCTGTATTGCTGTAAAGCAGTATCATGACTTTATACAATCCGCCTGAATTTGGAGTCCAGCTGATTGACGGTCCAGATGTGTGTCCTGCAACGACAGCAGAGACCTGTGACTGGGAATATACTATTTTTCCTGTAGCTGAATCATACACAATGTAATAAAGCTTGAATTGCTTATCAATACAGATGCAGTGCATCTTGATTTTGGAGTGGACCGGCTTTCTTCCACACCTACTTCTCTTTTTTTGAACAGGCGGAGGGTTTTGATTCACCAAAGAAAATATTGTCTATTCAGGAATTGTCTTTGAGTGTGTGCCAGATGGCAGTACTTCCAGTACCAATCTCTTGTGTTGTACCATAGAGAAGGCACACTTTTTGCGATCAAAATTAAAATGCTTGAGAAATCCAGACTGTGTATTTAAAGGGGAATTAGGCAACAACCCCGAAGTAAGCTTCTAAATATCTTATCTGTTATACTCGCTGTCCTATTGTAAGAATTGATGCATTTTTGAAATTATCTTTAGATAGGATGTTTCGTCCATCAAATACCAAAATAGGCTTTTTTGCGTTTTTGAACGAGTCATCTGAAAGCGATGAATACATCTTGTGATCGGAGGATATGAAAATCAGGGAGGCGTCTTTGGTGGCATCCTCTAAAATCCTAGTCAAAACTACTTTTTTTGGAAGCAATGGATCTTTTTCAATGAATGGATCGTGGACTGTGACTCTGCATCCTTGTTTTAGTAGTTCTTTTACTACCGTGTATGTTGGTGACAGTCTTGTGTCAGTAACCTCACCTCTAAAACCAAGACCCAAGACTGCAATCTTTGATCCTTTTAGTTTTACCCTATTGTTTCTCATTAATGTTATTGCATCCTTGACACATTTTTTTGGCATATAGTCATTTGTCTGCCTTGAATACTCTACTAGTTTGACATGCTTTCCAATCTTTTTTGATGACTCTATGATAAATCTTGGATAAACTGGGATGCACAATCCGCCAACTCCAGTTCCTGGATAATGAAGGTGGCAGAATGGTTGAGAGTTTGCACCCTTTCTTGCTTCCCAATAGTCTACGCCAATCCTCTCGCAATAGTCTGCTAGCTCATTTGCAAGTGCAATGTTAACATCCCTGTATACACCCTCAAACAGCTTTTCAGCCTCTGCATTTGCAATTGTCGACATGCGAAGCGTGCTTTTTTTTGATATTATTTTTAACAATTCGTCTGCAAAGTCAAGACTTTTTGGCCCAAGACCTGATACTATGGCTGGATAATTTTCTTCAATATCTTGTAATGCTCTTCCTTCAAAGATCCTTTCTGGGTTGTAAATTAGGTAAAAGTCTCGTTCTCCTTTTAGTTTGCTGTTTTTTTCTAGAATTTTTAAGACTCGAATCTGTGTGGTTCCAGGAGGCAGTGATGGGCAGACAATTACAGCATCTCCTTTTTTTAGACCCTTTGATATTGTAGTAGTTGCTGCAATCAGCGATTTGAGCTCAATTTTTTTGTTTTTTAGGCCCACTGGGACTGCTATGATTTTGATGTCAGAATTTTTTGATGCATTTATGCCGTCATCAGTAACTGAAAAGTTACCATCTTTTATGGCCTTTGAAAAAGTTTCAGAAAGAAAGGGTTCTTTTTTGTGAGATGTGCCGTTCTTAATTGCTTCTAGTAATGTCTTTGATATATCAACACCTATTACTTTGGCTCCTGCCCTTAGCCAAGCAGCTGCAATTGGCCCTCCAACATTTCCTAATCCAAAAACAGATAATGTAACTTTGTGGTTTTTAACTAAATTAGATAATGATTCTGCCAAACAAAAAATCTGTATTTAAGTAGTAATTTAATCTACTGGACGATAATTGTAAAGGCATTCATAGAATCTAATGGTTTTTATTTCTACAAATTTGCCTACAGCTGTTAATGTCAGACAAAATTTTTTTGATGAGACCAGATATAGGAGATGAAGAGTATAACGCTGTTAAAAGAGTTCTTGATTCTTATTATCTTACAGAAGGTCCAGTGACTCAAGAATTTGAGAAATCTGTTGCAAATTATGTTGGAGCAAGACATGGAATTGCTATGACATCATGTACAACTGCCTTACATGCAGTCCTTGAGGTTATTGGTGTCAAAGGAAAAAAGGTAATTGTTCCTGATTACACTTATCCTGCGACAGCGGAAGCTGTAGTTTTGGCAGGAGGTATCCCAGTCTTAGTAGATGTTGATTTGGAATCAATGAACATGAATTCCGAAATTCTAGAAAAGGCATATGAAGATGGTATGAATGTGTTTATTCCTGTATCTTGGGCAGGTGTTCCATTAGAATCAAAGATTTACAAAAAAGCAAAAGAATTAGGATTATTTACACTAGAGGATGCCGCATGTAGTTTGGGTGCAATGATTGGAAATGAATTTGTTGGAAAATTTGCTGATTTCACATGTTTTAGCTTTCATCCAAGAAAGGTAATTACAACTGGAGAGGGTGGAATGATAACTACTGACAACGACGAGATTGCAGAAAAGTGTCATTCCTTTAAGCACTTTGGATCAAAAGAGGGAAAGTTCAGTACCATAGGAACCAACTACAAACTTTCAAACATCCTAAGTGCTGTTGGGGTAGAACAGATGAAAAAAATTGAATCCATAATAAAGGCCAGAATAGAAAAAGCAAAAATTTATGATGAGTTACTTGAAAAAATTTTGGGAATCAAACCAGCTTATAACAAAAAGGGCACAAGACAAACCTATCAGTCCTATGCATGTTATATAGAAAAAGACGGGATGCGAGACAAGATAAGAACAAAGTTGGCTGAAAACAATATTGAGAGTCAAATAGGAACTTATTCATTGCATCTTGAACCAGCATACCAAGATATGATTAAAGTAGGAAAGTTAGAAAATTCTGAGTTATTGTTTAGGAATACATTAACGCTTCCTCTTCATAATCAACTTTCTGTTGAAGAGCAAGAAAGAATATGTAAAATAATCAGTAATGTAATTAACTAAACTAGTTTTGGTTTATGAAAGAACAAACCCATAATGAAATATTGAAACATTATACTGAATTGTATGAAAAATATGGTGTTAACCCAGCATCGTTAGGATGGCCAAAAGGAAGACAAAATATTAGATTTAAAATTATCACAGAGGTTGGTAATCTTTCCAATTCAAAAATATTAGATATTGGATGTGGATTTGGTGATCTTTATTCTTTCATCAAAAAAAAACGAATTAAAACAAAGTATACTGGAATTGATATTAACAAAAAATTTATTGAAGTAGCTAAGCAGAAGCATCCATTAACCAGGTTTTTTGTTAGAGATATAGAGGAGAGAAAATTTCGTGAAAAATTTGATTGGGTTTTTGCTGTTGGTACTACAAATAAAGCTGGTTCATATAGATATGTCGAAGACCTACTAACAGAAATGTTTCGAATTGCTAAGAAAGGCATAGCGATGGATTTTATGAGTACCTATGTTGATTTTAGAAGAAAAGGAAGTAGTCATTTTTCTCCTGAACGAATTTTTAAAATTGGAAAGAAACTTTCGAAGAGAGTTGTTATACGACATGACTATCTGCCTTTTGAATTTTGCGTGTATGTTTACAAACAAGAGCAATTGACTAAGAATCAAACTTACGTTGATTTCTAACCAGAATACTCAGCGTGACCGAATCCTGTTTTCCCAAAATCATTTCCTGTATAAATCATCAATTTTGTTGATTTATGCTTGAATACATGACAATGTTCTATTGATTGAGAATCCCATCCAGATTTTGAAACATTTATGCCTACTTTGTCATCCATTCTTTTCCATTTAATGCCATCTTTTGAGACGGCATAACCAATCCTATAATATTGGGTTGAATATGAGTACCACATTTTATAAATTCCATTTTCTTTTAAAATACTAGCACGTCCAATAGCAAATTCATTTTTATGTTTAAAATCTATTGAAATTATTCCTTTTCTATTCCAATCTATTCCATTTTTCGAATCAGCGTATCTGATATTATAAGGAGCTATTTTCTTATTGTTTATTTTTTGCCAACCACAAGATGATGATATATACCACATTTTCCATTTACCATTCTCATAAATGACGGTAGGTGAAGATACAAAATAAGGATCAATATAATTTCTATCTAAAATAGGTCCATCACTAAATTTTGTGAAAGTTTCACCATTGTCCTCACTAATAGCTAATCCTATTGCCCATCTAAATGGGACAGATACTGAGCGATTCCATCCAATATAATACATAAATTTTTTACTTTTATGATTAACTAATGATGAACACATTACTCCATCTTCGTCAAAGCTTCCTGTTTTTCCCAATCTTAGTATCGGTTTGGAAGATAACTTTAGAATTTTTTTTGGTTTGGTAAAATCAGTTTCAAGAAACCCTACTTGAGATCTGTTTTCTTTATTTCTTGTACTAAAGTATATTCGATATACATTATTTTTTACGTGGTCTGCTGTTGGTAATGATGCATGTGAATGCATCCAATCAAAATTTTTGTTAGGGCAAAAAATAAGTCCTTTTTTTATCCATGACATGGCTATAGGTGTGTTAGATTATCACTTTTTATTGGAAGTAGTTTTCCTTTTTCTGCTGAATACACTTCTTTTTCTTTTGTATCTTCTAAGATCAACGAACCAGCGCCAATAACACACTCTGAACCAATATTTATGCCATCTCTAATTGTAGAATTGACACCTAAAAAACAATTAGAGCCAACATTAACATTTCCTGAAATTACAACATGAGATGAAATAAAACAATGGTCTCCTATCGAGCTGTGATGTCCAATATGATTTCCACTCCACATGATTACATCATTGCCTATCTTAACAAACGGTTGTATTACATTATTCTCAAAAATAAAACAGTTTTCTCCCAATTTGAGATCTTTCCAAGTTATAGCCTTTGAATTGACATAAGAAATCAGTTTATAATTCTGTTTTTTTACTTTTTCACAAATTTTTGCTCTAGTCTTATTCATTTTTTGATATCCTACTGCAACAAACATGAAATATTTTTTTGGTGGAAATTTAGTAGGTAATCGTTCAAAAGATATGACTGGTAATCCAAAAATTTCTTTTCGGTTTAAATATTTTTGATCTACTGTAAACGCTACAATTTCATATTCGCTATCGTATGTTAAATAAAAATAAACTACTTCTGCAAATGGTCCATCACCAAAAATCACTAATTGCTTTTTTTTTTCATTAAATTAAATGATTAATTATGCAATTAAATTAAAAATGATTAAAAATTATTGACCGTAGCATAAAGATTAGTGTCAATCCAATTTAGCCACGTAGAAACCATTAACTTTTGACTATTTTGTAGATCAGATTCCACGGGCAGATCTAAAGCTGACAACACCGTTGCATTACACCATGAATCCATCTCGATACGTTCGAATGGCTCGTATGATGATGCAGATAGTAAAAAGGGCCGGGATACCGCCATCCTACACAGACGTTCAAATCATATGTACACGGTCTGGTAGCACCTGATCTTGCTTGTACTGCGTCAGTACGAGCGCAAGAGTTACCGTAGATTTGTTGAATTCCTACAAGAAGCTTTTGGTGTGGGAGAGTTTCTCGGATTGTCCAGACTCCAACACTACACGACACTACAAAAGGTAGCTGCCAGACTGTCGCACGGGCAGGCATCATATTACTACGCAAAACGCTTCAAACTGCGGAGGAAATTTCTCAAAATCTCGGTCTACGTCGACATGAAACGACAGATCATATGTGGCATAAAGATACGGCATCGGCGCAGAAACGACAACATCGATTTCATTCCGCTGCTGGAGAGGGCCGTCAGGCTGGTACCTGTCCATACTGTTGTGGCGGACCGAGGTTATGATTCTGAGCAGAACCACGTCGCAACTGAAAACCTCAGAATACAGGACACCATAATCCATCCAAGATACGAATACCTGCAGTGTGAAAGACCAAAGGATTCCACAGAAAGATGATGAAGCGTCGTTTTGAGTGGAAATCATGCCCTGGAGAAGCAAGGCAGAGACCATCTTTTCCGTAATCAAGAGGATGTTGAGTGAGGATATTCTCTCAAGGTACATCCTGACGCAGAACAGGAGGCAATGTACCGAATAATTGCATACAATTGCTATAGAATTACTAGGAATTATTTGGTGATTTTTGGATGGTTTCTACGCGGCTATTCAATTTAAAAATTCATTTAATCAGATCATATGAAAAAACATAAAAATTTTCAAAATCTTTCTTAATTTGTTCCAATCCATTTTTTTTAGCTCTTTCAATATCGCCATAAATATAATAAAAATATGGCATATCTTTTGCAGCCCAGCCACGCTTAAATCTATATAATTCCTCTTGATTTTTCCAAGTACCGCCAAAATTATAAAATTTGAAATTTTTTTCTAGGGCATGTTTGATGGATTCCCAAAGAAGAACACTCGTACCCTGAAGATGTTTTAGTGTAGAATCATATGCTGGCATGTAATATTCTACATAGGAGTTAAAATAGAATGTTAGAAGATATGCTATTTCTCTTCCGTCGTATTTAGCACAAAATAAATTATAATCGGTATCTGTTTCAAAAATTTTGTTCAAGTTTTCAAAAAAAGATTTAGGTTTTGACCGACCACCTTTGGACTCCATATCCATTTTATGCATCTGATAAAACTTTTCGATGGAATCACCTTCTGGTGTAATTTTTGAAATTGATATGTTATTTTTTTGTCCTTTTCTTATTGCTCTTCGTACTCTTTGTTCAAATTCATTCCAAAGCATTTCCTGCGATTTCTCATGAAGATCAATGCATTGAATTCGTCGTTCTTCCTTGAAACTAAATTTATAGAATTTTTCATAAATTGATGTAAAATTAGAAAATGGGCTTACAATTATTACAGATGAAAGTACATCGTTTTGTTTATTGTACTCATTTAAAGCGTTAAGAATAGCTTTTTGAGTTTCAAATTGATCAGCAATAAATCCTCCGTAGCTTCCAAAAAACGGTAAAGAGTTAACTACTATCCCTAATGGTGATTTTTTAGAAAAAAAAGGCAATAATCCAAGTAATTTATCTTTTTCAGATGCTACAAAAAAATTCATTGGAATTTTTAATATTTTTTGTAAAAATAGGATGTGTTTAGTTGAATGATAAAATGTAGCTTCATAACTATTAGATAAAAGTTTATTATATTTTTCTAAATTAATTTCATTTGTAATTTCAACATTCATAGTCTTTATGTATCAATTTCAAAGTATTATTCTTTATAAAATGGATCTAATTTATAAAATAAAATTATTGAACTAA